>NC_015876.1:0-4727 GCF_000221985.1 Streptococcus pseudopneumoniae IS7493
AAAAGTTGGGCCAGGAGCAGACGAGAAAATTTTTTGAAACGGCTAAAAACTACTTCGCGGAGAATTACGGAGAAACCAACGTTGCTTATGCCAGTGTACATCTTGATGAGAGTACCCCACACATGCACTTAGGGATTGTGCCAATGAGAAATGGTAAGCTGTCATCAAAGGTTATGTTTAACCGTGAGGAGCTAAAGCATATTCAGGAAGATTTGCCAAAGTACATGAATGAGCATGGTTTTGAGTTGCAACGTGGAAAGCGAGATAGCAAAGAACAGCATTTGAGTGTGGCGGACTACAAGGAAAAAATGGGGCGTGAAGCTCTTAATCAGGAATTGCTAGATTTAGGAGCGCCAAAATATTGGCATACGGAAGAACGTAGACCTGCAACAATGTCAGAAATTCAAGATTATGAGGACATAGGTTCTTTGTTTGCAGATTCAGACGTGACATTTAACATCCGAGAAGCGACGTTGGAAGAGCGTTTCAAATGGCTAGACACTCATAGAAACGATTTAAGGGCAGATTTAGGACGTTTAGAGGGTGTCCTTGAGAAAAAGATTGACGAATACGGTAAAATCGATTCTGAGGCTTCTGAGAGGCTCTCAGAGCTATCTGAGGTAAATTCTGAGGTAAATAGTCGTCAGGAGGAAATAAAGGGGTTAAAAAGCGATTCTAAGCGTCTGAGCGATGATGTGGTTCGTCTGGAGAGAGCTCATAGAGAAAAAACGCAACTTTTGGTGGAACAATCAAGTAACTTATCGAAAATTTCGTATAGAGATTTAGATAGACGTCGAGTTGCCAAAGAGTTGCAGGAAGAATTAGAAAATGCTACTCCTAAACTGTTTGGCGATGGCTTTAATTTTACTTCGGATTTTGTTGGACGACTGAAGACGTTTGTGTCTGATGTTGTAGAGAAGCTGGAGCAGGCGGTCAATCAAAATGAGTTACTTAGAAATGCACTAGCAGGCATGAAAGAAGCAAAGAGTAGGCTTGAAAATAGCCTATCTCATGCAGAATGGAAAAATCAGCAATTAGAGACTGAAAACAAAGCATTAAAGCTAGAAAACAGGGAGTTGAAAGTTTCTAAAAATCTCTTAGATGACCTTTCTGAAGTCATAACAGAAAAAGAAGTAACCAGCCTCAATAAGCGTTTAGAAAACTTAAGAGAGACACGAGAACTGTCTAGGAAAAGACATGAGCCTACAAAAGGGCGGAGTATCTGAGCGATTTATGCCGTGAAAGCTATTTGACAATAAGCTAGGTCAAGTTAGACTGGTTAAGGCGGTTCAGTCTGAACTTTGTTCAGCTGACCGACAAACCAAAGACTAACGACCTAGGTTCCTTGTTGTCAAATAGACCATGGAATAAAGCAAGCGGACATGGTATAATAGCAATATTCTGGCACTAAGCCTTCGAAAGGAGGTGTTTAGCTTGTTAGAACTCATTACTCTTCTTGTTGTTGTCCGAGTAGTGTTGCCCTTAGCGTACGAGTTGGGGAAAGCCTATGGGATGAAGTGGATTGAAAAGCGCTTCGATGACAACGAGAAATAGTGTCACTTTTCACGAACGCTAGTGTGTTGTAGCTAGCGCAAAAAAGCACCCTAAGTCTTGGCGGACAGGGTGCTTTTCGTTTAGCGTGATGAACTCACTACTCTTGTTGTTGATTAAATTATAACATAGTTTTATAATGGGTGTCAAAAATAGACATTTGTGATATAATCAAATTGAGGCGCCTCAGCGATACGGTCGGTGGCGTGAATCTCTTTATAGGTCGGGCAACTGGAAACGGATAGCTCAAAGGGCACTATTTTGTGTCGGGTGTGGGACTGCCTTCAGCTTCGAGCTGTAAAGACCCCGGATGCATTTTTAAGAGATTGGCCCGATAGGGTCTTTTTTTTTGAAAAATTAAAAAAAAATGAAGGATTTTTTCTAAAGGAGTTACTTTCATACTTACTTTATAACTTACTTTATATATACTTTGGGGGTGTCAAAAAGTCAGTATTATCAAGGGTTTGCGAGGAGATAAGTGACAAAAAAGTACGTGATACATGACAAAAAAGTACGTGATACATGACAAAAAAGTACGTGATACATGACAAAAAAGTACGTGATACATGACAAAAAAGTAATAAATTACTTGAAGTTTGTCATGTAATATTATATAATCATTTATGACAAAAAAGTACGTGAGGTTAAGCCATGAAAAAAGGGAAGTCAGAAAATGCGTTTGAGGGCTTGATGTCTAGACAAGATTATCTAGTAGTACAAGCGAATGACCTAGCCAAAGCCTTTGGGAATTTAAAAGCCTTTGAACATAAGCTACTGGACTATTGTTTTAGCTATGTGACCAAAGAAAGCACTGCAACAGATACATTTACGACAAATGCAAAAGAGGTGCTGAAGCACTTTGGATTGAACGCTTCAGGGAAAAACTATGAGCGTGTGGCACGTGGCTTTAAAGCCCTAAACGAAAACACTGCGTTATATCTGCCAATCGTTGAGAATGGCGTTAAAGGGATATTGATGACCCAGTTATTTAGAAAAATTAAATTCTTAGCTAATGGCGAAGTGGAATTTATCTTTTCAGAAGATGCTGCGCCTTACGTATTTGCTTTACGTAGCCAGTTCTTCTCGTTCAAATTGGCAGAGTTAGCTCAAATCAAATCAAAGTATGCCATTATTTTGATGAAATTGTGGGAAGCAAATCGCTTTAAAAATCAACGTGTCACAACCATTCAAGGAGATTTAGACGATTGGCAAGATTGGTTTTTAGGGGAAGAGAGAAGAATGCCCCCTGCAATCTTTGCAAGGAACTGTCTGAAAGTTGGGGCAGAAGAGCTAGAGAAAAAATTAGGGGTAGATGTTTATCTAAACGTAGTTAAAAATGGCCGAAAGGTCATAGGCTATGAAATGCAGATTACTGATAATCGACAAGTACCAACTGCAGAGATAATCAAGCAAGCTGAAGAAAGAAGTCGACAGACAGATATTTATGATTTTTTAGATTAAGCACTGTTCAAAAATCTAAGTATGGTTCAAATGGTTGTAACTGTCATGGAAAACACTTGTTTATATCTAATTTATGAGTAAAAAGATGCTATTGAGATGAAAAAGCAGCTCGATGTTGATGAAATTTAAAGAGACTGGGACAAAATTGTCCCAGTCTCTTTCTTGTTAGTGAATTATTCTTCGTATAGAATTTCAGGGTTCGGTATGCTCATCCCTGAACCACCACTACTGTAATTATTTGTTTCTGATTGAGGAAGTGCTATTTGTATTCCACCAGGGCCGTAAGCTACACCTGTAAAAGTTACTCTTTTTATTTTTCCGCTTACATATATTGAACCACTAACTGATTGTCCTGCCCTACCTTGACCGCTTACCGGGTAATATAAGGTACGGCCATTTGTTAATGTAATACGAACTCCTCCAGAGAATTGATAAGAGCTTTTAGTATAAGGTCGTGCGTACCACCATGCTCTACTTCGGTTATCATAAATTTCTATTTTGGAAACTCCACCATTTCCAGTTGCAGTAGAATATGGGGTGATTTGGTTTGCTTTTGGAGTTTCGGCATATGTTGTAACAGTAAATGAAAGAAGAGTGAGAAAGGTAGTTATAAATAAAATAAGTTTTTTCATGGTAGTTCTCCTTTATTTTTTGTATGATTATATCAGAATATTTTTAAAAATGAAAGGGTTTTCTATGAAGGGTGATGTTTTTTTTGATTATTTTTTGAAATCACTTAGGTTTCATCTTGGTGATAGGTGTAAGGATATTGGATTTATAGAGTTTGCTAAGAATGAAAATAATAGTTTTATTATTATAAAGGATTATATTTTAGAATCATTAGTAGTGTTGTCAAATATTTTGAGTAAGGAGAGGATTGTGTTTTCTTGTGGGGTTATTCATAGTAAGGGGGGAGTTACTGGAGTAGAAGTATGTATGAATGTATTAGAGTTAGAAAGATTAAATAATTTGTATAAGATATAGTTTTGAAGAATATTAAAAAATATAATGGAAACTGTCTATGTAGGATGTGTGGAGTTGATAGTATCAATGTTTCCTATGGAGATAATTTTCTCAACTATGTTTACTTTGATTTTTTGGTCGGACAATAGCGAAGCCGTCCGACTGTCATTTTGAAAAAATGACTTTGGGGGACTTATCGAAGTCGCCCAATTTTTCAAAAAATGCCCTTGCGATTCGAGGGCTTTTTTTGTAGTTCGCCCTGGCATAAAGTGGGCGGACTAGCTCTCTGCAAGAGCCTTCGGAGAACGCACTTTTACGAAGTAAAGTATAGTGCGTTATATTATACTTTACTTGGAAGTTAGCCGAAATTTGTGCTAAAATTCTAGCTAGAATGTTATCACAATAGACGAGCAATAGGCTTGCCGGCTCGTCTGTCATTCGCTACTCGAATGACCCACCTGAGGAGGTAAAAGTTATGAGCTACATGGTTGCGAGAATGCAGAAAATGAAAGTTGGGAATTTGGGTGGCGCATATAAGCACAATGAACGGATTTTTGAAAAGCACTCAAACAAAGACATCGACACGAGCAGGTCACACCTCAACTATGAGTTGACGGATCGTGACCGCTCTGTGTCGTATGAACGGCAAATTAAGGACTATGTGAACGAGAACAAGAGTTCTAAACGTGGGATACGGAAAGACGCTGTTTTGTGTGATGAATGGATTATTACGTCAGATAAAGATTTTTTTG